>NZ_JBFBCE010000001.1:277564-309163 GCF_040689595.1 Streptosporangium sp. NPDC051023
GATGGGTCCCACTGGGCCAGTTGCGCCGGTGAGTCCGATGGGTCCGATTGGGCCTGCGGGGCCGGTTTCGCCGGTGAGTCCGATGGGTCCGGTGGGTCCGGTGGGTCCGGTGGCTCCGGTGGCTCCGGTGAGTCCGATGGGTCCCACTGGGCCAGTTGCACCGGTGGCTCCGATGGGTCCGATTGGGCCTGCGGGGCCGGTTTCGCCGGTGAGTCCGATGGGTCCGGTGGCTCCGGTTGCTCCGGTGAGTCCGATGGGTCCCACTGGGCCAGTTGCTCCGGTGGCTCCGGTGAGTCCGATGGGTCCCACTGGGCCAGTTGCGCCGGTGAGTCCGATGGGTCCGATTGGGCCTGCGGGGCCGGTTTCGCCGGTGAGTCCGATAGGACCTTGAGCACCTGTGGGACCCACAGGGCCTGTCGCTCCGGTAGCTCCTGCTGGTCCTGTGGCGCCGTCGTTTCCTCTTGGTCCTGCCGGTCCTGTTGGTCCTGTTGGGCCGTTAGTTCCTGCTGGGCCTGAGGGTCCTGCTGGTCCTGTGGCGCCGTCGTTTCCTCTTGGTCCTGCCGGACCCGCCGGTCCTGCCGGGCCGTCAGTTCCTGCTGGGCCTGCCGGGCCATTTGGGCCCGCTGGGCCGTTTGGTCCAGCAGGACCAGGTGCGCCGTCGTTACCCCTCGGTCCTCCGGGTCCTTGCCTTCCTCCGAGCCCCTGAGGCCCTCGGGGGCCCGTAAGGCCCTGCTGGCCTGGGGGGCCTGTCGGCCCCTTCGGACCCTCAGGGCCTGTGGGACCCTCTGGTCCGCGGGTTCCCGGGGGGCCGGGCTTGCCGTCGTGCCCATCATGGCCGTCGTGCCCGTCACGGCCGTCGCGCCCATCACGGCCGTTCTGTCCGTTCAGGCCATTGCGGCCATTACGCCCGTTGTGGCACCCGCAGCGTCTCCTCCAGCATCCGCACCACCCCCGTACGGAAGACTCGCCAACCCGAAAGCCCGAATTGTCGAGGTTGCGGGTGGCGAGGCCCGCAGGAGCGGATCCGTCACTGCTTGCCCGCAGCTGGAGGCGGAGGATTTCTGTGCTTTCGATTGCGGCATTTGCTGATGTCTGGCAGGCGATCGCTAGGAAAGCCCCCAGTGTCGTTGCTGTGGTGACCCATCCCCGTCCGTACCTGATGGAATTGGGGGAAGAGACCCGTTTGGTACCGCTAAAAGTCATCGCGTTCCATGTCGTTTATGATTCCGGAGAATCAGAATTCCGTGCACCGCCCTGATGGCGGTAGACGTCAGGTACCCGATGATCGTTACGGTGACGCTTTTATTTTATTAACGAAGGTCAAATGAATTGACTGGAGTGTTCTATCGGTTATTCCGCTTTCTTGCCTCATGTGGCTATACCTCCACCCCCTTCCCTCTGCCTCTCCACCGGATCACCCGTCCCGGCCAGGGGTGATTCACAGGTAGTGGAAGCCGGGCTCCGGATGCATCAGGAAGCCGTGGTGGGAGATGTTCCACGCGTACGCCCCAGCCATGGCGAACTCCACGACGTCCCCGACGGCCAGGTTCACCGGCACCCCACGGGCCAGGACGTCCTTGGGAGTGCAGAGCTGGCCGACGATCGTGACCGGCTCCACGTCGGGGGAGTCGCACGACAGAGGCGAGAACAGGGGCTGGGAGTGGCCCTTGGCGGCGGGAGTGCGCAGATGGTGGGTGCCTCCTGCGACCACCGCGAACAGCTCGCCATGGACCCGTTTGACGTCGATCACCCGGGTCACGTACCGCCCGCAGTAGGCGGTCAGCGCCCGCCCAGGTTCGATGCGCAGCACCTCGCCGGGGCGGCGCAGCTCCGCCAGGCCCTCGCCGTACGACCGCCAGTCGAACCGTGCGCCGGGATGGGCGTACGACACCGCCATGCCTCCGCCGAGGTTGATCTCCGAGACGCCCAGCTCTCTGGCGTAGGCCAGTACGGCCCGCGACAGCTTGAGCAGCTCGGGGGCGTCGAGCCCGCTGGCGAGGTGGGCGTGGATCCCGCGCAGCCGTACCCGGCCCTGGCCGGGCCGACCGCCGCTCGTTTTCCCCCGCGGACCGCCCTGTCCGTCTCGGCCGGAGGGAACGTCTCGGTCAGAAGGAACGTCTCGGCCGGAGAGACCGGCCTGGCCTGGCGGGTCCGGTTGGTCTGACAGGAGGGCCAGGCACTCGGCGATCCCGTCGGGGTCCATGCCGAACGGGGTCGCCCCGCCGCCCATGGCCAGCGACGCCCCGGTCACCGGCACGTCGAGGTTGACCCGCAGCAGTACGTCGGCGGAGCGTCCCGCCTCCAGCAGGCGGCGCAGCTCACCCGGGCTCTCCACGTGCAGGCGGGTGACGTCGGAGGTCAGCTCGGCATGCGTCTTCCCCGGGCCTCCCATGGCCACCGGGATCTCGGGGAACAGACCGCGCACGTGTGCCAGCTCCCCGCCCGAGGAGACCTCGAAGCCGTCCACGTGCCGGGCGAGCACCCGCAGCAGCCGGGGATCGGGGTTGGCCTTCACCGCGTAGTAGAGCTCGACGTCTCCCATGGCGGCCCGTACGGCCGCCGCGTGGGCGTCGAGCGAGGCGAGGTCGTAGACGTAGGCGGGCAGGTCATCCGGGATCATGACAGCACCGCCAGTGGGTTGGTCACCGGGACGTATCCGGCCCAGCGGTCGGCGGAGCGCGCCCACCGGACCGACAGGTTGGCCTTGGCGGGCAGCGGCGCCCCGGCGAGCAGATCGGCCAGCGGCCGGGGCCACTGCCGGGAACCCGCATATCCGGTCAGCACCTCTCCGGCGATCGCCCACAGCTCCCGCACGGAGCCGTGCCCGGCGAGGGAGGCGGCGATCTCGGCCAGGTGGTTGACCATCAGGCAGTAGACCACCCGGTCCCAGCCGCTGACGGGATCGTAGGTGAGCGCTTCTACGACCCGGCCGGGCAGCCCGGACAGGTCGTGCCGCCCCGCGACGAGTTTGGTGCCCTCCAGGTCACGGAAGATCGCCTCGACCGGCAGTCCCGTCGCGTCAACGCCGACCAGGACGTTCTGCAGATGGGGTTCGAGCACCACGCCGTGGCTCAGGTAGGCCTCCAGGACCGGCGGTGCGACGCGTTCGACATAGGCGCGCCACCAGCGCACGGGATCGGCGGGCGGATCTCCGGGCACCGCCAACGCACCGCTTAGCAGCGGGGTCACCCCGGGCCTGCAGACCGACCACGGGCTGGCGCGGATGATCACGCCGAGTCCCTCAAGTAGCCGGGTGCCCAGGTCGGCGGAGCGGTAGCCGGGCTCGGTGAGCCAGCGGGTGCCGGGGAAAGCGGCGGACAGGTCCTCGAAGACCGGTCCGAGACGCCGGGTCAGTTCGACCGCCCCAATCAGCTCGTACCAGGAGTTCTTCCTGACGCAGTTGGTGATCCGCACGTCCAGGCTGAACTTCAGGCAGCGGTCGATCCGCGGCTCGTAGACCGTGCGGACCGACGAGGTGGGGACCGCGGGGCGGGAGCCGTACCCCAGGTCGACCAGCCGCCCGTCGGCCAGCGGCGCGGCGAGCTCGGCCGCGAGCAGGTCGAGCTGCCACGGATGCGCGGGCAGCGTCGAGTAGCCCTCCGGCGCCTGGCCAAGCTCGTCGAGTGACCCGGTCTCGCCCGCCTCAGCCAGCACGTCGTCGCGGACGCCGAGCAGCCTGAGCGGGAAGCTCGCGTGCGCCTCGGGGGCGTAACGCAGCCAGTCTGCGCCGTCACGGGCCTTGGGGCTCGGATGGAACGGATGCCCGAAGACCAGCCGCTGCTCGGAGGCGAGCCACGGGTCGGTGGGCGCGGGGGTCTCCCGCCTGGCCGTCAGCAGCGCCGCCATGGCGTCCCTGCTCGCGCCGACCTGGGTGGCGAACTCCTCGTTCGTCCCGCCGAGCTCGGTCTCCACGAGCCCGACGAGCCGGTCGGCGTTGAGCAGCTGCCAGCTCCCTCGGTCGAGCCACTCGGGCCGCCCGTCGATCCGGAGCGCGAGCCCACCGTGCGTCCTGACCCGCAGCAGGGTGTCCGCGACGCGCAGCAGCACGTACGGCTCGGCGTGCCAGACCTGCCCGCGAGGCCCGGCCACCTCCCTGACACAGCAGCGCAGCAGTGCCGCGAGCGTCGCTTCCTCGGCGACGGTCGCGGGGCAGACGGTCGCGAGACGAGAGTCGAGCGCGAGGCTGGTCATGGCGTCCTTCGCATGATCATGTTCTGGATGGCCTGAGGGGGCTGGCGCAGGTAGTTGGGGCCGCTGATGCCGTAGAACTTGTTCACGTCGCGTGCCCCGGTGCGCGCCTTGTCCACCAGGGTTCCCGCGATGATCATCGATTTGCCGACGAGCCTGGCCGCGTCGAGGGTCCTGGCCCGCAGCAGCCTGGCCATCGGGTCGTCCCCGTACTCGTCGAGCGCCTCCCCGAGCGTTTCGCGGACCAGCCGGGAAGCCGTCGCGGGCGGCAGCACGCCGAATGTCACCGCGGCGGCGGCCAGGTGCAGCGTGATGGTCACGAACACGTCGGCGAGCGCGTGCGGGTCGTCGGTCAGCATTCGCTCGTCGGTGAAGTCCGGCACCGTGACTCCCGCGGCCAGCAGCCGGTCGGGTGAGGTCAGCAGCCCGTCGTTGTCCTTGACCAGCAGCTTGGGGGTGCCGTCTCCCAGCACCAGCGAGAGGTTCTGCTGATGGGTTTCCAGGGCCGTGCCGTACTGGACGAAGAGCCGCACGTGGAAGCCGAACAGCAGCCGGAGATAGTCCCCGAGCAGCCCTGCCACATCTCCTCCGTACCAGCGTCCCGCCAGTTCCTCGGCGACGGGCCCGCCGCCGGGCGCGGGCGCGGGCAGTGCGGCAACCGGGACGATCTCGCCGGGCGGGAGGCGGCGGACCAGCCAGCCGAGATACTCGTGTCCGGCGTGGCCGTAGGTCTGCTCGTCGGCCAGGAGCACCCCGGGATGGGGCATGTCGCGCAGCAGCAGTTCGGCGCGGGCACCGTCGGCCAGGGTGCCCGGCTTGATCGAGCGCCGGTTGCGCAGCCCCAGCGTGCTGGTCGCCAGCGGCAGCTTCACGTGCGTGCTCCCGTCGATCGCGACCGTGCGCGTCGACAGGGTCGGGCTGACCTCCAGGTACGGCTCCGGCCCCACGATCGCCCACGGGATCTCCGCGACCACGGGGACCGTGAGCGGGTGCACGGGGAACAGCACATGGGTCTCCGCGAGGGACGAGGGCAGTCCGGCGCCCGCGAACTCGGGCGCGCCCGGCATCGCCGCCCCGGAAACCCGTCTCCTGGGCACGGCCGCCCACCGCAGCTCGAATGAGGGCGCGAACTCCGGCGCGTAGGCCGTCAGCTCGTCGTCGGAGAGCCCGGTCCTGCAGCGTGCCGTCGGGTAGACCGGATGGTCGACGAAGGCGGCCAGCGTCTCGTAGCGCACGGCGCGCAGCCGCGTCCTGGACCGGTCCGCACCGGGCGTTTCGCCCTTCACGCCACCGTTCCTCTCACGATGGCGTTGGGGCGTTTCCCGGCCGAGCAGGCCGAGCACCCTGTCGCGATGGGCGGCGTGCAGGTCGAGAGCGCGCAGCGCCTCCCTGCACTCCTGGGCGAACGCCTCGACCCCCGGGCCGTCGACAGGCGCGGCGATCTCCTCAAGGGTCCGCAGGACCTCCCGCAGGCCGAGCGTCTCCTCCGGGGCGACCACGAAGTCCTGGAACAGCGACCCCGGCACGAGGCGGACCCTGCGCCCGCCGGGCAGGACCAGCGCGACGCCGTCCTTTCCCCTGGTCATCCGCCTGGCCAGGCCGCCGTAGTTCTCGCGCAGCAGCGCGTCCAGGACACGGGAGGCCAGGTACGGCTCCCGCTCGCCCACGGAACCGCCGGTCGCCTCCCCAATCGCACGGCCGTCCACAGGGCTCCGCCCGCCGCTCGACGGGCCGATCACGCGATCACCCATGGATTTCCCGCCTCGAAGGCCTCGAGGGCCGCGTCAACGCTCGCCCTGTCGGGGCCGATCGCGCGGACGATGCCCAGGTAGTCACGGTTGGTGTTGTCCGGCTCGACGCGGTCGCCCACGGCGCGCAGCGGCCTGTGCCAGAGCCTGACCGAATCTCCCGGGACGGGCGCGACCGTTCCCGGGGCCGCGACCACGCTTCCCCGCCTGTCGGCGACGACGCTCAGCGCGGTCCCGTGACCGTGGGCATGGCCCAGGGCACCGGCCGACGCGCCCAGGTGGACGCCGAGGATGCGCTCGAACAGCGGAACGCCCAGCAGGTCGCCAAGGAGGAAGTCGCAGTGGTCGCCGATCACCCGGTAGTTGACCTCGATGATCCTCGGTCCCGCCTGTGTCATCACGTACTCGGTGTGGCAGGCCCCGAAGCCCGCGCCCAGCGCCGCGAGTGCCCGTAGCACGTGTCCCGGCGCGGGAGGGGGCTCCCAGTCGAGCCGTTCCTCGACGAAGTGGGGCAGCGCCCCGAGCGTGGTCCTGAAGCCACCGAGGACCAGGGGTTCACCGCCGTCGCCGAGTGTCTCGAGGGTGTAGAGGGGGCCTTCGAGGTACTCCTCGACGACCAGCGCCTCGCCGGGGCGCCGTTCCCTGATCGTCCGCAGGGCCGCCTCCAGCTCCAGCCCGTCCCGGACCAGCACGACGTCCTCGCTGGCGACGCCCTCCCGGGGCTTGACGACCGCGGGGAACGGCACGCCGTCCCGTGGCGCGGGGTCGCCGGGGGCCAGCCGTACGGAGCGGACGGTCTCGACGCCCGCCTCCGCGAGGCGTCTGCGGGTGAGCGCCTTGTTCTTCGCGGTGACGCAGGCCCGCCAGTCCTTGCCGGGCAGACCGAAGTACGCGGCGGCCATGGCCGTCTCCGCCTGCAGGTGGTCGGAGTTGGAGAAGACGGCGTCGGGCGCGTGGTGGTGCGCGATGACGTCTATCACCGCGCGGGCGTCACGGACGTCGCAGCCGAGCACCTCGGCCCCCGAGTCCAGATGGCGTTCAGGCCGGTCGGTCAGAACGGTGACGTCGCAACCCAGCGCGCGCGCCGCGGGGAGGAAACCGTCGGTGACCGAGTCGGTCGGCTTGAGCGCGGTGAGGTACAGCCGCAATGCAGACCCCCGATAATCAGGTAAGGCTAACCTAACTCGGTGCATCTTAACTGTATAGAGATCATCTCGCTGATGTGATCGGATATTCACCGTATATGTCTGGTTCACCGGCGGAGTACAGACCTCGTCCCCGTCCTGGTGGTCCGGGGAGCGGCTGGGGAGGACGTCGTGGCCGAGGACCCCGGGAATTCGCCCGCGTCCGGCGGCATAGGATGCCAATCGGTCTGGGAAGCGGGGATGGCGTGGAAATCATCACAGAAGATGGACTACTGGGACCGCTGCTGCTCGCGCGCGGCGCCATCGACCGCTCGGCGTCGCTGCGCGGCGACGCCGAATGGCTCGAACGGGCGTGGGCGGACGGCGCGACCAGGGTCGTCGTCGTCGACGACGGGCAGGCGCTGGTCAGGAGGCAGGGCGACGGAGTCGCGCTGGTCCTGTTGCCGACGGCCGACGCGCCGAAGGGGGAGCGCTACCTGCTCGGCATCGACGCGGAGGGGATCTCCTACTTCGCCGTCGCGGCCTCACTCACGGACGCCGAGCCTTCCGGCCCCCAGGGGCGGATCGTCGCCCCCCTGACCCTGTCCGCGTTGCGGGAGGGGGAGGCCGTCGCCGCGGGGCTGCGCCAGGTCGGCTCGCTGCTCGGGGACCTGGACGCCGGGCTGCTGGTCCACGCGGTCGCCCTTGAGGTCTGGCACGCGACCCACGAGTTCTGCCCGCGCTGCGGGAGCCGTACCGAGGTGCGGGCGGGCGGACACGTGCGGGTCTGTCCCGAGGACGGCAGCCAGCACTTCCCCCGGGTCGATCCCGCGGTGATCATGCTCGTGCACGACGACGAGGACCGGTGCCTGCTGGCCAGGGGGCCGCAGTGGCCCGAAGGGCGTCTGTCCGTGCTCGCGGGTTTCGTCGAGCCGGGCGAGTCGCTGGAACACGCGGTCGCCAGGGAGGTCGCCGAGGAGGTCGGGGTGCGGGTCGCCAACCCCCGCTACCTGGGCAGCCAGCCGTGGCCTTTCCCGCGCAGCCTGATGCTCGGCTTCTTCGCGCGGGCCGTCTCCACGGATCTCGTCCTCGACCAGGAGGAGATCGCGGAGGCCCGCTGGTTCAGCCGCGCCGAACTGTGGGCCGCGCTGGACAGTGGCGAGGTGCGCCTGCCGCCGGAGGTCTCGATCGCCCGGAGGCTGATCGAGACCTGGTACGGCGAGCCACTCACCGGAGACTGGTGATCAGGCGTTCAGCCGAGCCTTGACCTCGATCACCGAGGGGTTGGTCAGGGCCGTGCCGTCCTCGAAGAGCACGGTCGGCACGGTCTGGTTGCCGTTGTTGACGCTCATGACGAACTGAGCGGCATCGGGGTTCTGCTCGACGTCGATCTCCCGATAGGAGATCCCTTCCCGGGTGAGCTGGCTCTTCAGCCGCTTGCATGGGCCGCACCAGGTGGCGGTGTAAACCGTCAGCGCCATTTGTGGACTATCCCCTCGTGAGGTGTTCAGCGCTCATTGCCAACAAAGTGAGAGCCATTCGTCTTCCCACCGGTCAGAGAAGCCTTCTCGCGATCCAGTTCTCGACCTTTTCCGCCACTCCGGGTAGCCGGTACAGCGGCGCGCTGTGCTCGCTGCCGGGCTCGGTCAGCACCGTCATGCCCACGCCGAACGTCCGCAGCCGCTCCTTGAGCTGGAGGCTGTGCTCCGCGGGCACGAACTCGTCCTCGGAGTGCACGGCCAGCTCCGGCACGTCGCCGCGGCTCGCGTGCCGCGACACCTCCATGCTCGCCCAGATCTTCGGGCACCTGGCGGGCTCGCAGTCCCCGGCAAGCTGGATGGCCGCCTCGCGCAGCTTGCGCTTCTCCAGGTTGAAGACGTCGCTGCCGCCCTCTTCGTAGGCCAGCATCGGCGAGGTCACCGGCGAGATGCCGACGACCCCGCGCAGGCCGGGCAGCCCGTCCCCGTAGGTGCCGACGGCGGTGGCGAGGTGGCCTCCCGCGGAGAAGCCGACCACCACGTAGTCGTTGGGGTCGAAGGACCACAGGGCGGCGTTCCTGCGCGCGGTGGCGATGGCGTCCAGTGTGTCGGTCCGTTGCGCGGGCCAGGCGGCGTCGCCGGAGAGGCGGTAGTTGATGTTGAAGACCGTGTAGCCCTGTGCGGCGTAGCTCTCGGTGATCTCGGTCATGTACTTCTTGTCGCCGCCGGACCACCAGCCGCCGTGGATCAGGAAGACGCCGGGCCGCTTGAGGCCGTCCGTCTGGTGCCAGATGTCCATCCGCTGGCGGGTGTGCGGGCCGTACGCGACGGTGTCGATGACGGTGCCGTCGAGCAGTGGGTTGTCCGCCGGAGCCGGTTTCGAGGTCGAGGTCGTCTTTGGCTTGGGGGTCGGGCTGGGGCTCGGCTTCGCGGTCGCGGTCACGGCTGAACTGGTGCTTGGCGTCGGGGTCGGATCGGCCTTCACTGTCTTCACAGTCTTCGCCGTCCGCGCGCTCTTGGCGGCCAGTCTCTTCCTGGCCGTCCGCACCGACGCCGCCGTCTTCACCGAGGCGCCCGCCTTCACCGACGTGATCGTCTTCACCGAAGACACCGACGACACCGACGTGTCACCCGGCTTAATAGGGACGGCGGAGGAAGCATGCGCGGCAGGGACCGCCTGCAGTGCCGCGGGCCCGATCACCAACGCCGCCAGGGCGAGAGCACTCACGGTCACCGCGGTTCGCACAGGTCTCTTCCTTCCCCCAGGCCTCAGATTCCTCCTTATTGTGGAGGAACTGCCCTTTTTCCGCATCTTCACGAACGACGTAGGTTGACGGCGGCATGTTGTCAGAATGGGCGATGCTTGACCACCGGCTGGAAGGATGATTCCAGCAGGTCTGTTCAACCCGTGTAAGGAGTCTCCGTGGATCCAGACGACGTCCTGGCGGGGCTGGATCCCGAGCAACGGGCGGTGGCGGAGGCGGTACGCGGCCCGGTCTGCGTGCTCGCCGGAGCGGGGACGGGCAAGACACGGGCCATCACCCATCGCATCGCCCACGCGGTGCGCAGCGGGGTCGTCGACGCCCAGAGCGTGTTGGCCGTGACATTCACCACACGCGCGGCCGGCGAGCTAAGACAGCGGCTGCGCGGGCTTGGCACGCCGGGGGTGCAGGCCCGCACCTTCCATGCCGCGGCGCTGCGTCAGCTCACCTATTTCTGGCCGCGCGTCATCGGTGGCGACCCGCCCAAAGTGATCGAGTCGAAGCTGCCGCTGCTGATCGACGCCTGCCGCCTCATCAGGAAGAACCCCGACCGCTCCGAGCTGCGTGACATCGCCTCCGAGATCGAGTGGGCCAAGGCCACCCAGATCGGGCCCGAGGACTACGCCGAGGCCGCGAGGAAGGCCGGCCGTACCCCGCCGGTGCCCGCGGAGGAGGTCTTCCGGCTCTACGACGCCTACGAGACGCTCCGCCGCGACCGGCACCTGGTCGACTTCGAGACCATCCTCGAACTCACCGCCGCGGTGATGACCGAGCACCGCGAGGTCGCGGCGCAGATCCGCCAGCAGTACCGCTACTTCGTCGTCGACGAGTACCAGGACGTCAACCCGCTGCAGAAGCTGCTGCTCGACACCTGGCTCGGCGGGCGCGACGACCTGTGCGTGGTCGGCGACCCCAACCAGACGATCTACTCCTTCACCGGGGCGACCCCCAGATACCTGACCGGTTTCCCGGTCGAGCACCCGGCCGCGACGGTGATCAGGCTGGTCCGCGACTATCGGTCGACCCCGCAGGTCGTCTCCCTGGCCAACCGGCTGCTCGACCGGTCGAGGACCCCGCACAAACTCGCCCTGATCGCGCAGCGTCCCGACGGCCCCGAACCGGTCTTCACCGAGTACGACGACGAGCAGGCCGAGGCGGAGGGGGTCGCGCGGGCGGTGCGCAAGCTGGCGGACGGCGGCGTGCCGACCCGTGAGATCGCCGTGCTCTTCCGGGTCAACGCCCAGTCGGAGGCCTATGAGCAGGCCCTCACCAACGCGGGCGTGCCCTACCTGCTGCGCGGCGCCGACCGGTTCTTCGAGCGCCCTGAGGTCCGCCACGCGGTCGTCCTGCTGCGCGGCGCCGCCCGTTCCGCCGCGCAGGACGACGAACTGGCCCCGACCGTCCACCACATCCTCGCGGGCATCGGCCTCACCCCGCAGGCCCCCGGCGGTGGCAGGGCCCGGGAGAAGTGGGAGTCGCTCAAGGCCCTCGCCGACCTCGCGGAGGACATGGCCGCAGAGGGCGCGGGCTTGGCCGCCTTCGTGACGGAGCTGGAGCGCAGGGCCAGCGAGCAGCACGCGCCGCCGGTCGAGGGTGTGACGCTGGCCTCCCTGCACGCCGCCAAGGGGCTCGAGTGGGACGCCGTCTTCCTGGTCGGCGTCACCGACGGCATGATGCCCATCATCTACGCGGAGACGCCGGAGCAGATCGAGGAGGAGCGCCGTCTTCTGTACGTCGGCGTCACCCGGGCCAGGGCCCATCTGGCGCTGTCGTGGGCGCTGGCACGCTCACCGGGCGGCCGCCGTTCCAGGAAGCCCTCCCGTTTCCTCGACGGCCTCACCGGGCGTCCCGCGGCGGCGAGCCGTACGTCGTCGTCGCCGTCTCCGTCCACCACGGAGCGTCGCCAGGTCGCCGCGCCGGTGAGCTGCCGGATCTGCGGCAAGACCCTCGCCGTCGCCGCCGAGCAGAAGCTCGGCAGGTGTGCCACCTGCCCGGCCGACTACGACGAGGCCCTGCTGGAGAGCCTGAAGGCCTGGCGCGCCGCGGTCGCCAAGGAGACCAAGGTCCCGGTCTACGTGGTCTTCACCGACGTCACCCTTCAGGCCATCGCGGAGCGCGCGCCGGTCTGTGAGAGGGACCTGCTGGCGATCACCGGGATCGGGCGCGTCAAACTGGACCGGTACGGCGAGGCGGTGTTCGCTCTCTGCCGCGCTGCCGCAGACCGGACGGAGGACGTGTGAACCAGGCGCTCAAGGAGCTGTTGGACCTGCTCGACCTGGAGCAGATCGAGCTCGACATCTTCAGGGGCCGCAGTCCGGAGGAGCAGATCCAGCGGGTCTTCGGCGGCCAGGTGGCAGCCCAGGCGCTGGTCGCCGCGGGCAGGACGGTCCCCGGCGACCGGCACGTCCACTCGCTGCACGCCTACTTCATCCGTCCGGGTGATCCGGCGATCCCGATCATCTACAACGTGGAGCGGGTCAGGGACGGACGCTCCTTCACCACCCGCAGGGTCCTGGCGATCCAGCACGGCAAGGCGATATTCACCATGTCGGCCTCCTTCCACATTGCTGAGCCCGGTCTGGAGCACCAGGCGACGACGATGCCCGAGGTGCCCGAGCCCGAGGAACTGGAGCCGTTCCAGGAGCGGATGCGGGAGGTCCTGCGGGACGTGCGGGAGGAGTCGCCGTGGCGGGAGTTGCTGTCCAGGCCGCGCCCGCTCGACGCCCGCTACGCGACCCCCCTCACCTGGGAGGCCCTGCGCGACCCGTCGCTGAGCCGCTCCACGACGAACGTCTGGTTCCGCTATGAGGCCGAACTGCCCGACGACCCGCTGCTGCACGTGGTGCTCGCCGCCTACACCTCCGACTTCACCCTGGTCGACACCGTGCTGCTGGCCCACGGCCAGGCCTGGGGGACCCCGAACGTCTTCGGGGCCTCGCTGGATCACGCCATGTGGTTCCACCGCCCCTTCCGGGTCGATGACTGGATGCTGTACGCCCAGGAGTCCCCCTGGTCGGGTGCCGCGAGAGGACTGGCGAAGGGGGAGATGTTCACCCGGTCCGGCGAACTGGCCGTGTCGGTCGTGCAAGAAGCCTTGATCCGCGTGAGTTAGTCACAAAACTGCAGGTAGAAAATATGTTGCCCGTCCCCGCGACCGGGGTTTAGGGTCATGGTCAAGCGAGTCGGACACTCCTGTCCGACGATCTACGAATGGAGGTGAGTCCGCTGTGAAGAACATCCTGATGCCGTCCCAGTACGGGCTTACTTCCATGCGCCATGACACCTGCCTGTCCTTCGGCACGCGCGTCATCCTCGCGGATGGCCCGGCGGCCAGACTCCGACGGGACAACCAACTCCAGCAGGAGATCCAGCTCCAGCAGGACAAGTCCGTCCGCATCCAGGCCCTGGCCAGCCGACCGGCCGCCCTGGTCGCCTTCGCGGCGACGGGCGCCGAGGCTGTCCCGGCTCCTGAAGTCGGCGACTACGCAGTGACCAAGCACACCGGAAATGGTGGATGGCGTGGTCCGCACCCCTGGGGGCAACCTCCGGTCATAATCTGACCGAGAGAAAGCCTTCAGGCCGCGGATCCACACCAGGATCCGCGGCCTTCTTGTTTGTCCGCGTTATTCCTGTCCCCCCACCCAGAGGTAACCGAAGATCAACACCTAACTGAGAGGTGAAGCAGATGGGGGCCCAGACGATCATGGACCTGATCGACGAAGCCGCAATCCCCTGTCGTACCGACCCCGACCTCTGGTTCGCAGAGTCTCCGGAGGATGTGGAGTTCGCCAAGGCGCTCTGCGGAGGCTGCCCGATCCAGCAGGCCTGCCTGGCCCGCGCGCTCGAGCGCGAGGAGCCGTGGGGAGTCTGGGGCGGCGAGCTCATCCTGAGGGGCGCCGTCGTCCCGAGGAAGCGCCCGCGTGGCCGTCCCCGCAAGACCCCTGTCGCCGCCTGACCGGCGAAGAACCTGATCAACCAAGGACCCAGACGTTCCCGAAAGGACCACTTCCGATGAGCTACCTCAACAACACCATCTCCGGTCTCGACATGCCCTCTATGCAAGAAGCACTGGTACGAGATCGAATACAGACCCTCCACCGGGAGGCGGAGGAGCAGCGTCGCGTGTCCGGCATCCTGCGCCTGCGACGCGCCCGCCGAGACGCGGAACGCGCCTCCTCCCGCCTCCGGCACGCGCTCCTGCGCCTCGTCTGACGGCTAGGTCCTGTCCCCTGGACTTGGCCTGACGGCTGAGCACCGAGAACACCACCGAGGGGTGGCCCGTCCGAACGGGCCACCCCTTCCCCCGTTAGGTTCTGTCTCGTGGACCTTGCCTGACGGCTGAGTACCGTGAACGCCTTCGAGGGGTGGCCCATCCGGCAGGGCCACCCCTTTCGAGGATTTTCGATTGTGCGCCCGGCTGTGAATGTTCTTGGCACCCGGTTGTGAAGCCGAAGGGGCGGGGGGCGCCGAGCCTGGGATCAGCCTGCGGCCACGGCCTGTTCTTCGGGATCATCCTCGATGAAGCCGGGAACCCAGCGGATCACCTCTTCGCGAAAACGGGCCGTCGCGCCGAGCTGGCAGAGCACGCCCAGTCCGGCCGCGTGCACGCGGTGGATGAGGACATAGGACACCGGCAGGTTGAGCTGGCGCGCCACGTTGCTGGGGCGCAGGTCGGTGACCGTGGCGGCCTGCGTCTGCAGCCACTCACGGCTGAAGGTGAACTCCTCGACCGCGGTCGGCTCGACGTAGGGGGAGAGGAAGGCCCGCAGGGCCTCGGCGTCCACCTCGATGTGGGGAAGGATGAACCCCTCGTCACGCAGCCCCTGGACCACGTTCTCCATGTCGCCGTTGTTGAAGATGCGGGTCAGCTTTCCGAAGGCCGGGGGATAACCGTCGGGCAACCGGTTGACGGCGCCGAAGTCGAGCACGCACAGCCGCCCGTCCTCGACGATCCGGAAGTTTCCCGGATGCGGGTCCGCGTGGAGCATGCCGACCCGCGCGGGTGAGCAGAACAGGAACCGGACAAGCTGGAGTCCGGCGCGGTCGCGCTCCTGCTTGGTGCCGTCGGCGATGATCCGTGACAGCGGGATGCCGTCCACCCACTCGGAGACGAGCACCTGCTCGTTGGCGGCGATGACGTCCGGGATCAGGAAATCGGGGTCGTCCTTGAACTCCAGCGCGAAGGCGTGCTGGGCCTCCGCCTCGCGCAGGTAGTCGAGCTCCTCGGCCACCCGCTCACGCAGCTCGCTGAGGACGGCCTTGATGTCGAGCCCGGGAAGCAGGACTCCGAAGAGCTTGCCGAGCCTGGCGATCTGGTTGAAGTCGGAGAGCAGTGCCTTGCCCGCCCCGGGATACTGGATCTTGACGGCGACCGTCCTGCCGTCGTGCCAGACGGCCTTGTGCACCTGCCCGATCGACGCGGCGGCGGTCGGCCTGTCCTCGAACGACTGGAAGTTCTCCCGCCAGTCGTCGCCGAGCTGCTCGACGAGGACCTTGTGCACGGTCGCGGCGGGCAGCGGCGGGGCGGCGTCCTGGAGTTTGGTGAGGGCCGCGCGGTAGGGGCCGATGACCTCGGCGGGCAGTGCGGCCTCGAAGATGGACAGTGCTTGGCCGAGCTTCATCGCCCCGCCCTTGAGCTCTCCCAGAACCTTGAAGATCTGCTCGGCGGTGCGTTGCTGGATCTCCTGGGCGACGATCTCTGCGGGCTTGCCCCCGATCCGTTTTCCCAGCCCGAGGGCGGTACGGCCGGCGAATCCGATCGGCAGAGCCGCCAGCTTGGCGGATCGCGCAACTGCGCGGCGCGGAAGGTCACTCACCTTGGTTTGCGGCGTGTCCGCCGTACAGCGAGACGCCGCTCCCTCCCTTCGGTGTGGTGTCTATCAGCGGCAGGTCGCCGACGCGACCATTGTTAGCGAACCCAACTCGTTTCGGAAGCAACGACATTGAGGATGAACACTCCAGGATCGCCGCTTCCATCGCCAATCAGGCAATACATCTGTTGTGCTGTTGGTCACAGCTGACTCCACACCGTCGATCAAAGCAATCGCATGTCCGGCAGCCGCAGTCGCGACCAGGGACGACATGACCGTGCCGCATCCGATCTCCCCCGCGGGGAAGCCTCCGAGGCGGGCGCTGACGACCGGCCATCCCGGATCGCGATCGCGCCGTGTCAAATCTAGGCACCACAAGCACGTGCTTCGCCCGGGCAGCACCAGCGGACCGACGGATCCGAAGCCCTCGTAGGCGGTCACGAGCAGGTGCGGGACCTCTCTGGACATGAGCTCGCCGACCAGCAGGCCGTCGAGCGGGCCGACCGGTGCGAGCACCGCGAGGTCGGGCCGCCTGGCGCCGTCGGCCAGGCGAGCCGCGTGGTCACCGGTCCATGCGGTGACCGAGGGCGCCACCTCCCTGGCCAGGGCGACCGCGCCCTCCTGCCTGCTCAGGCCCACCTGTGCCCAGGTCAGCCCGCCGGGGACAACGTCCTGGCTGCGGGCCGTACCGGGGTCGACGATGCACAGCCCGCCGATCCCGGAGGCTGCGAGCAGGGTGACGACCTGCGCGCCCACGCGGCCCGCGCCGTAGACCCGCACCTGGGCCCTTCGCCTGCGCTCCAGCGTGGCCAGCCCGCCGTCCGTCGTGCCGGGAACCAGGGAGATCGCGTCCAGATCCGGCTGGAGTCGATCCCGCTCCGGCAGCGTGAGCAGGCGCAGCGGACCTGGCGGCACCGCGGCGTCGTCGACCACGCCCCTGCTGATCAGCAGGTCCAGCAGAGCACGGCCGCCCTCTCGCCCGATCCCCGCGTCGTCGGCCCCGGCCAGAACCCCGGCGACGTCGCGCACGCCGTCCAGGCTCTCGACCCAGCGGCGGACCTCGGGCTCCAGGTCGGTCAGCACCACCGCGTGCCGGGGACGCAGGCCGAACTGCAGGGTGCGTTCGTCACGCGCGATCCTGCGCAGGACGGGCTTCAGACGTGGTCTCATGCGACGGCCTTTCCTCGGGAGGGGACTCGGCGGCCCACGGGGATCCCGGAGCGTGATCGCTCGGTCACCTTGGGGCCTCGGCGCGGCCAGAGTGTCACGCCTCCGCAAGATCCCGGAGAGGTTTCCCGCCGCCTGTGGATAACTTCGGTGCACTACGCTCCCGCCATGGACGAGCTCTTGATCGACCGGCATGACGACGGCGTCGTCGTGCTCACCCTGAACCGCCCCGACCGGCGCAACTCGATGACGGATGGGATGACGGAACAGTGGCGGCTGGCCGTCTCCGACCTGCGCCGCGATCGGGATGTGCGGTGCGTGGTCGTCACGGGGGCGGGCAGCGCGTTCTGCTCTGGAGGAGACCTGTCCTGGCTCGCGGACCGTGGGGCGGAGAGCGTGCCGGACCTGCGCGACAGGATGCTGGGCTTCTACCGGACCTGGCTGGCGATCGCCGACCTGGAGGTGCCGACCATCGCCGCGGTCAACGGCGCAGCCGTCGGCGCGGGTCTGTGTCTCGCCCTCGCCTGCGACCTGGTCTACGCCGCGGAGGAGGCCAAGCTCCTCGTCCCCTTCACCTCGCTCGGCCTGCACCCGGGGATGGCGGCCACCTACCTGCTGCCCAGGGTCGCCGGGGTCGGCGTCGCCAGGGAGATGCTGTTGACCGGACGCACCCTGCTGGGCGCGGAGGCGGCGTCGGCGGGGCTGGTCACCAGGACCTTCCCCCGCGAGTCGCTGATGGCCGAGGTGCTGGAGATCGCGGCCAGGACCGCGGCGAACGCCCCTGTCGCCACCCGGCTCACCAAGGTCGCCCTCGCGGGCGGCGGGCACGCCGACCTCGACGCCGCGTTGCGCTGGGAGTCCCTCGCCCAGCCGGTCACCATGGCCTCCGACGACCTGCTCGAAGGGCTGGCGGCGCAGCGAGAACGACGGGCACCAAGATTCGGCGGCTCCTGAGACGGCCGATATCCCGGTTAATTCGATAAGTCGCAGCCATAACCGATCGGTCTCGCTGAACAATCGACGAACAGGGATTGACCAGCCAGAACGTGTTCGGCCCTCTGGTGTGAATTCGTGATTCTCGGCTACCGTTCATATGTGCCCCCCGAGACAGTCGAGGTCCGTCGAAGTTCTCGTCGTCGGCGGACGGTTTCCGCGTACCGCGACGGCGAGAAAACGATCGTGCTGCTCCCCGCCGGGCTGAGCAGCACCGACGAGGAGCAATGGGTACGCCGGATGCTCGACCGGCTGGCGGCCAAGGAACAGCGAAGACGTCCCTCCGACGACGACCTGTTCGAGCGGGCGAGCGAGCTGTCGGCACGCTATCTCGACGGTAGGGCCAAACCGTCGAGCGTGCGCTGGGTCGACAACCAGCAGCACCGTTGGGGCTCCTGCACCCCTGATCACGGCACCATCAGGATCTCCACACGGCTTCGGGGCATGCCGTCGTGGGTGGTCGACTATGTGATCATGCACGAGCTGGTGCACCTGCTCGTGCCGAGTCACGGTCCTCGTTTTTGGGCGTTGGTGGAACACTATCCCAAGGCCGAACGAGCACGAGGGTTCCTTGAGGGATTCTCCATGGCGGCGGGCGCCGCGGAGGAATGTTGACAGAAGATCGACTGGTCGGGGTCGTTGTCACGCCCTCGATGTCCGCTGCGACCCCACCCGGGGTCGACCCCGCGCGTTTCCTGACGGCGGTGGCCGAGGACACCTACGAGCTCGTCAGCGGTCTCGACTTCGTCACCCCGGTCCTCGTGACGAGCGTGCCGGGCATGGAGGAGATCGTCTGGCCGGGAACCCCTGTCCTCGAGATTCCCGATCTGTCGGGAGCCGTCCTGGTCAGAGCCGCCTTCGAGGCGATCTCCGAGGCGCTGCCGTACGGCAGGCAGGCGGTCCTGCTGAGCGGTGACGCGCCCGACCTGCCACCGCTGCTGATCGGTAAGCTCTTCCGCGAGCTGGGCAGGGCCGCCCTCGCCGTCTGCCCGGCCGCCGAAGGCGGCGCCGTCGCGATCGCCGCGCACCTTCCCTATCCCGGCTGGGCCGAGGTCGGCCTCGACGATCCCGAACCGGTCAAAGCCCTGCGCGCCCGCGCCCCCGGGCCAAGGACGGTCGCCACCGGCCCCGGCTGGCACCGCCTGCGCGCCCCCGGCGACGTCCACAGGCTCGACCCCGGCCTCGAAGGCTGGGACAACACCCGCGCCCTGCTCTCCGCGTGAGGCCCCGCGCGTGAGCCCTGCTCAGGACGAGGGCTTCAGGACGAGGGCAGGCGGGGCAGGCGCAGGTCGGCGAAGACGGCTCTGTGGTCGGTTCCCGGGACGGTGTGCACGCTGACCGCGCTGACGTTCACCCGCTGGTCGACCACGACGTGGTCGATGGTGATGATCGGCGGGACGCGGCCCCTGTTGGCAGGCCAGGTCGGGATCAGCCCCTGCCCGACCCGGTCCGCCGAGTCCGCGTACCCCCGGCTGAGGAAGCGGCGCATCGCGGCGTGGTCGAGGCTGGCGTTGAAGTCACCGGCGAAGATCCGGATCTTGCCCGCGGAGGCGGCGGGGAAGGAGGCGAGCGCCGCCGTCCACTCGTGCACCTGGCTGCCCAGCGGCGGGAAGGGGTGCACGTCGACGAACTCGATGTCCCCAACTCCCGGGACGTTGACCACGGCGGCGGGCATGTTGTGCCCGATCGGCCGGAACAGGTTCTCCAGCGGGGTGAGCGAGTAACGGGAGAACAGGCCGCTGCCACTCGCGCTCCAGGCCGTCTGCAGCACCCGGTTCGGCATGATCTCCTTCAGCCCGGCCGCGTCCAGCTCGTCGACCATGCCCGGGGTCAGTTCCTGGGTGCTCAGCACGTCGGGTTTCAACTGCCTGACCAGGTTCATCACGGCCTCGGGATCGGCGTGACCGAACAGCATGTTGAGGGTGAGCACCCGCAGCGGCGTCCCGGACGTCGCCTCCGCCGAGCCGAGCGCGCGAGGAAGGACGCTGAAGCCGAACGCCGCCGTGGTGACCAGCGCGACGGCCGTGGCCGCGCGGCGGCGGGTCACCGCGGCCAGGAACAGGGGCACGAGCGACCCAGCGGCGGCGTACGGCGTCGCGGTCATCAGCTGGGTGGTCAGCGACCCACGCTCGAGCCCGGTCACCCTGGCGGCGGCCCAGGCGGCGAACGGGGTGACAGCGGCCCAGACCAGGGCCTTGGGGAGCTTCGGTATACGCCGGCGCCGCCGGCCCGGCGTCACGACCGTGCCGCCGACCACATCTGTGCCCGCCGAGACGTCCACGCTCACACTGCCTCGATTCGTTCGCTCACCCCGACGGGGACGACCATACCCATGGCTCCGTGAGACGCGTGTAAAACGGTCCAACCGTACGGTGTTGTTCACCCGAACGCCCCAGCCGGGCCCGCCACATGTATGACCAGTGCCGCTCCCGGCCGACCACGGCTAGCGGTGACGGGAACGCTCACCGGACGCACGTCGTCCGTGGGCGCCGGTCACGCTAATGCCTGGACTGGAACCCGCCCCACTCCCGGTCACCCGGGGACTGTTCTTGGCGTGGCCACACCGGTATCGGAACCAGGACCTGCCCCACCCTCATCCCGCTGGGACTGGTTTTGGCGTGGGCGCGCCGGTGTCTGGACTGAGGAGCGAAGGCACCGGCACTGGGGCGCCCAAGCCCCGCGACGCCGAAGGCGTCGCAATGAGCACAGCCCGCGACGCCGCCAGGCGTCGCAATGAACACAGCGATCAAGAAACCATCGCCTCGCGGGCGCGCCTGGCCAGCCTGCGGGTCGCCTCGTCGGAGAGCTCGGGAATCTCCTCGATCGGGAACCAGCGAAGGTCGAGGGATTCGTCACTGATCACGGCCTCGACGTCCGCGGGGGCGACCGCGCCGTACTCCACGTCCAGGTGGTGGCTGTGCGGTGGATGGCACCAGACCCGATGCCGGTCGAGGGCCAGCGGCCCGGGAAGCAGGCGCAGGCCGGGGATGCCCGACTCCTCGGTCGCCTCCCGCAGCGCGACGGCGTCGAGCGAGACGTCGTCCCGCTCGCAGTGCCCGCCCATGGGAAGCCACATCCCGGCCTTGGGGTGCAGGGTCAGCAGCACCCGCTCGCCGTCGTGGGAGACGACCGCGGTCGTGGCCGTCAGATGGCCCGGCACGCACTCGCGCCACATTGCGTCCTCGTGGGCGTGCACGTGATCAAGGAACTCCCTGCGCAGAAGCTCCTCCTCGGCCGTCGGCGCGGTCCACGACGTCAGCACGCCCTGTGCATGCGCGCGCAGGCTCACGCGGCGCCGCCCCCGCCGCCGTCCCGAGGACCGTCGGTGCCGCTGGGGCCGTCAGTGTCCTCGGTGCCGTCGCCGTCCTCGGAGTCCTTCCGGCCTTCCTGCGTCCCTTCGGCCTCCCCGGCGGAGGGCCCGCCCAGCGACGCCTCCAGGGAGGACAGATCCAGCTCGGGCTCACCCCTGACGAAGCCCTCCGGGTTGTCGAGGTCGTCCGCGGTCGGCATCAGGTCAGGGTGGCTCCACACCGCGTCCCGGCCGTCGATGCCCCGGTCGCGCTCCAGCGCCTGCCACAGTGCCGCCGCCTCGCGCAGACGGCGCGGGCGCAGCTCAAGGCCGACGAGCGTGGCGAACGTCTGCTCCGCGGGGCCGCCGGTCGCCCTGCGGCGCCGTACGGTCTCGGCCAGCGCGGCGGACGAGGGCAGCTTGCCGTCGGCGGCGCCGTCGACGACCGTGCCGACCCAGCCTTCGACCAGGGCCAGCATGGTCTCCAGGCGTGCCAGGGCGGCCTTCTGCCGGTCGGTCTCCTCAGGCTTGAGCAGATTGCCGCCGCTCAGCGCCTGCTGGAGCTGCTCCGGATTGTTGATGTCGAGCCCGCGGAGCTGCTCCTCCAGCGCGGACACGTCAACCGTGATGCCCCTGGCGTACTCCTCGACCGCGCCGAGCAGGTGCGCGCGCAGCCACGGCACGTGCTGGAACAACCGGTGGTGTGCGGCCTCGCGCAGGGCGAGGTAGAGCCGGATCTCCTCGGCGGGCGTCTCGAGGCCCTGGCTGAACGCGGTGACACCGCCGGGCAGCAGGGCGGCGTTCTCCGACAGCGGCAGGCCGATGTCGGTCGAGCCGACGACCTCGCGGGCGAGCGAGCCGAGGGCCTGGCCGATCTGCTGGCCGACCATCATGCTGCCCATCTGTTTCATCATGCCCATCAGTGGCCCGGCCATCGCCTGGGCCTCCGCGGGCAGGCCCGCGGCGCCGAGCGTGCCGCTCATGGTCTCGACCATGCGGGCCGCGATCGGGTCGCACAGCTGCCGCCACACCGGGACGGTCTTCTCGATCCACTCGGACCGGCTCCACGCCTGCGGGTTGTTCACCCCGCTCGGGAGCGCGGTCGCCTCGTTCAGCCACAGGTCGGCGAGGTTGAGGGCGTCCACGATCTGGCGCCGCTCGCCTTCCATGACACTCGGGTCGCCCTCTGCGGCCACAACGTGCCGGGCGATGTTCTTCGCCATGTCCCAATTGACGGGACCGGAGCTCTGCGGGGCGGACAGCATGTCGGCGAACTGGCGCATGGCCGCCGCGATCTGCTCCGGGTCGCCGAACATGGCGAACGGATTCTCGTTGGGGTCGTTTTCCCGACCTGGCAAGTCAGTCACCGCTCTACCTCGTGCAGGATGGAGGAGTCCACATCCGCCACGTTATCCGTCGCATGGTGGGTCAGTGCAAAGTGAGGACCTGGTGCCTACCTCGAAACGCCCTCGGCTCCCGGTCGTCGCCGTAACCGGCGCGGCCTCGGGTATCGGCCGTGCCTTCCTCGCGAAGGTCGCCTCGTCTGCGGATTTCCGCAGGGTCGTGGCCATCGACGAGCAACGCGGCGACGTGCCCGACGTCACCTGGAGAGTGCTCGACGTCAGAGATCCGCTCTTGGCGAACCGGATCTCCGACATCGACGTGCTCGTCCATCTGGCGGGCGATTACGCGCTCGACGCCGATCCGGCGGAACGGCGCGCCTACAACCTGCGCGCGGCCCAGACGGTGCTCACCGCCTCCGCCGCCGCGCGGGTGCGCCGCGTCGTGCTGGTCACCAGCGCCATGGTGTACGGCGCGGCACCGGACAACCCCGTCCCGTTGCCCGAGGGCTCCGCGGTCGCGGCCGAGCCGGACACCGGGATGGTCGGTGACCATCTGGAGATCGAGGCACTGGCCAGACGCTCGCTGCGCAGCCATCCCGGCCTCGAGGTGACCGTGGTCCGCCCGGCGGCCGTCGTCGGCCCCGGCGTCGACAGCGTGGTCACCCGCCACTTCGAAGCGCCCCGGCTGCTCAGCGTCAAGGGCTGCAGCCCCCGCTGGCAGTTCTGCCACCTGGACGACCTGGTCTCCGCGCTGGAGATGGCCGCGCTCGGCATGGTCTCCGGGGTCGTGGCCGTGGGAGGCGAGGGCTGGCTGGAGCAGGAGCAGGTCGAGGAGCTCTCCGGGCTGCGCAGGTTCGAGCTGCCCGCGGGACTGACGTTCGGCACCGCGCAGCGCCTACACCGCCTCGGCATCACTCCGGCCCCCGCGACCGACCTGCACTACGTCGTCTACCCCTGGGTGGTCGACTGCGCCGCGCTCCGCGAGGCCGGGTGGAAGCCGGCCTGGAGCAACGAGGCCGCCTTCACGCAGCTTCTCGAACTGCGGGAGGGCAGGCACGCGGTGGTCGGCCGACGGCTGTCCGGCAAGGAGGCGACGCTCACCGCCGCAGGCGCGACCGTCGCGGTCCTCGGCACGGCGGCGATCGTCCGCGCCGCACGCAAGAAGCGCCGCGTCTGAACAATGCTCGTCGCGCAGACCATGTCAGAAGCCGCCACTGTGTCGGAAGCCGCCCACCGTTTCAGAAGGTGCTCGCCGCGTCGCAAGCCGTACACGCCGTGCCCGAAAGACCCGGATACGACCCGCGCCCCGGAGCCTCCCGGCTCCGGGGCGGTAGCCTTTGTGCCGTGAACGTCATCCGGCTGCTCGGCATTCGCGACGGCGCGCTCTCCGTCGACGAGGTGTTCTCCGCGATCGGCGACCACGCCGCGGGCGGCACGACGATCTTCATCGGCACCGTGCGCGACCATGATCACGGCAAGCCGGTCGCCCAGCTCTCCTACTCCGCGCACCCCGGCGCGGAGAGCGAGCTGCGCAGGGTCGCCGAGAAGATCGTCGCCGATTTCCCGGTCACCGCGCTGGCCGCCGTCCACCGGGTCGGCGACCTCGGCCTCGGCGACATCGCCGTCATCGTGGCGGTCGCGGCCCCGCACAGGGACGAGGCGTTCGCGGCCTCACGGCGCCTGATCGACGACCTCAAGAGCGAGGTCCCCATCTGGAAGAATCAGATCTTCGCCGACGGCTCGACCGAATGGGTCGGAAGCTGCGACTGAGGGCGTGATGCCTGCGATCCGGAAGTTGACGGCGCGTACGTGCGACTCCTCGACCGGTCACACGGCATAGGCTTCCTCTCATGTCCCGACGAGCGCTGACATTGATGGTGGCAGGCTTCCTCACGCTTGTGCTCGGTGTTGTCGGCGCCTTGCTGCCGGTGCCGTACGTCGTCCTGAGCCCAGGACCGACCGAGAACACCATCGGCGACGTCAAGGGCAAGCCGGTGATCAGCATCGAGGGACGCGAGACCTACCCGACCGACGGGAAGCTGAGCCTGGTCACCGTGGCCTACCAGGGCGGCCCCGGCAACAGGATCGATCTGTTCAGCGCGCTCAGGGGTTGGATCGATCCGACGATCGCGGTCGTGCCCGAGGAGACGATCTTCCCGCCGACGAGCACCGCCGAGGAGGTCGAGCAGCAGAACACCCAGGAGATGACCAACTCCCAGGACGACGCGACCGCGGCGGCGCTGACCGAGCTGAAGATCCCCTACACCTCGGTCGTCACCGTGGCCTCGACCCAGAAGGGCCTGCCCGCGGACGGGCGCTTCAAGACCGGCGACGAGATCGTCTCGGTCGACGGTGTCCCCGCGACCGACAGGGAGAGCGTCTCCGGCATCGTCCGCAAGCACAAGGCGGGCGAGACGGTCACCTTCACCGTCAACCGCGGCGACCACAGCATGACCGTGGCCGCCCCGACCGTCGCGGCAAAGGACGGCACGCCGATCGTGGGCATCACGATGCGGATCAGCTACAAGTTCCCCTTCAAGGTGAAGATCAACGTCGGTGACGTCGGCGGCCCGAGCGCGGGGATGATGTTCTCCCTCGGCATCGTCGACAAGCTCACCCCGGGAGGGATGACCGGCGGCAAGTCGATCGCCGGGACCGGGACGATCAGCCCGGAGGGCAAGGTCGGCCCCATCGGCGGCATCCAGCAGAAGATGGTCGGCGCCCGCAGGTCGGGGGCGACGGTCTTCCTCGCGCCCTCCGACAACTGCGCGGAAGCGGCCAAGGCCGTTCCGGATGGGATGAAGCTCTACAAGGTCACCACACTGCATGACGCGGTGAAGGCGCTCGACGTCATCCGCACCGGCACCGGCACCGTGCCGAGCTGCTCGGCCGGCTGATCCGCCGCGCGGGGCCGCCCGTCTGGTTGGCCCGGAACCACCTTTCCGGTTGCCCGAAGCCCCGGCCGTTTTCCGACGTCGAAAGCGGCTCCGGGCACTCATCCGGAATCTCGTGCGTTGGCACTGTTGAACCCTGTATCCGTCAGGGGTTGTGGCCGGACCGTGCCTGAGCGGCTTAGCACGGCCGTACCCCTGCCGGTGTAGGTTTCCAAACACGGACCGTGCTCTTACGACAAGGGGTTGGCCTTGAGCTTCCGGACCCCCGGAGCCGGTAGGGCAATGCGCTTGCCCCGCCGGCCACGACTGCTACTTCCTGTCGCGATCGCGATAGTCGCGGTCGTCGCGTTGTTCTTCCTTTTCGCAGGCATATACACCGACTACTTGTGGTACGAGTCGGTCGACTACACGGCGGTCTTCTCCGGTGTGGTCGTCACGCAGATCCTGCTCTTCATCGTGGGCGCCGTGCTGATGGTCGGCCTCGTGGGCGGCAACATGCTGCTGGCCTACCGGACACGGCCCATGTTCGGCCCGGGGATGTTCGGCGGCACCAGCGGCGCCGACCGATATCGGATGGCCCTCGACCCGCACCGCAGGCTGATCTTCCTGATCGGTGTCGTGGTGCTCGCATTGTTCTCGGGATCGTCGTTCGCGGGACAGTGGAAGACGTGGCTGGAGTTTCTCAACGCGGTCCCGTTCGGTGAGAAGGACGCGCAGTTCGGCATTGACCTGTCGTTCTTCATGTTCACCTACCCGTTCCTGCGGATGGTGCTGAACTTCCTGTTCACCGCGGTCATCCTGTCGGCCATCCTGGCGGCGATCGTGCACTACCTGTACGGGGGATTCAGGCTTCAGTCGCCCGGCGTGCACGCCTCCCGCGCGGCCAGGGTGCACCTTTCGGTGCTGCTCGGCGTGTTCGTGCTGCTGAAGGCGGCGGCCTACTGGGTCGACAGGTTCGGCCTGGTCTTCTCCGACCGGGGTTTCGTCTACGGAGCGTCCTACACCGACGTCAACGCGGTACTGCCCGCCAAGACCATCCTGGCGTTCATCTCTCTCATCTGCGCCGTCCTGTTCTTCGCGGGGGTCGTACGGCCAGGCGGCATGCTGCCCGGCGCCGCCTTCGGCCTGCTGGTGCTCTCGGCCATCCTGATCGGCGGGGTCTACCCGGCCCTGGTCGAGCAGTTCCAGGTCAGGCCGAACCAGCAGGACCGCGAGCAGATGTACATCAAGCGCAACATCGAGGCCACCAGGAAGGCCTACGGGATCGACAAAACCGAGGTCACCGAGTACGCCGCCAAGGGCGACGCCTCGAAGGTCAGCGTCACCACCGACAGCTCCATCTCCGGCGTGCGACTGCTCGACCCCAACCTGGTCGCCAAGACCTACCAGCAGAAGCAGCGCATCCGCGGTTACTACGACTTCCACGACCCGCTCGACGTCGACCGCTATCCCGATGCGTCGGGCAAGATGCGCGACACCGTCGTGGCGGTGCGAGAGCTGACGGGCCCGCCGAAGGAGCAGGACAACTGGATCAACCGGCACCTCGTCTACACCCACGGTTACGGCTTCGTGGCCGCGCCGGGCAACGAGGTCGACTCACAGGGCCTGCCCGACTTCGACGCCAAGGACATGCCGGTCACCGGCTCGCTGGCGGAGCGGATCGGCCTGAAGGAGTCGCGGATCTACTTCGGCGAGTCCCCGGCCGCCCCCGAGTACGTCGTCGTCGGCGGCGACAGGAAGCAGGGGCAGGAGCTTGACTATCCGGAGAGCAGCGGCACCGGCCAGCAGAACACCACCTACACCGGCAAGGGCGGCGTCCCGGTCGGCTCCTTCCTGAACCGCCTGCTCTACGCGGCCAAGTACGGCGAGACGAACCTGCTGCTTTCGGGTGACATCAACGACAAGTCCAAGATTCTCTACGAGCGCAGCCCGCAGGACCGCATCGCCAAGGTCGCGCCGTTCCTGAGCCTCGACGACAACCCCTACCCGGCCATCGTCGACGGCAAGGTCGTCTGGATCGCCGACGCCTACACCACCTCCAACTCCTACCCCTACTCGGACAGCAGGAGCCTGGAGTCGATGACCCGCGACACGGTCACCGACCCACGCCTGGTGGCACAGCAGCCGCGCGACAACATCAACTACATGCGCAACGCGGTCAAGGCCACGGTCGACGCCTACGACGGCACGGTCACGCTGTACGCCTGGGACGACAAGGACCCGATCCTGCAGACCTGGCGCAACGTCTTCCCCGGGATCATCAAGTCGCGGAGCGAGATGCCGGACGCCCTCAAGCAGCACCTGCGCTACCCGGAGGCGCTGTTCAAGGTCCAGCGTGACGTGCTGTCCCGCTACCACATCGAGGACCCGAACGCCTTCTACAGCGGTCAGGACTTCTGGAACGTCCCGAACGACCCGTCGTCCGGCGGACACGACATCAAGCAGCCGCCGTACTACCTGTCGGTCAAGATGCCCAACACGCCCGAACCCACGTTCTCGTTGACCACCACGTTCGTGCCACGCCAGGGTCCGAACCTGGCCGCGTTCATGTCCGTCGACGCGACGCCGGGAGACGACTACGGCAAGCTGCGCATCCTGCGGATGCCCTCGAACACCACGATCCCCGGCCCGGGGCAGGTGCAGAACAACTTCCAGAACAAGTTCGCCGGCCAGCTGAACCTCCTGGGCCTCGGCGGGGCGAAGATCCGCTACGGCAACCTGCTGACCCTGCCGTTCGCCGAGGGACTGGTCTACATCGAACCGGTCTACGTGGAGACGGCCGCCTCCTCAGGTCAGGAGCCCTACCCGATCCTCCGCCAGGTCCTGGTCTCCTACGGGGACAAGGTCGGCTTCGCCGACACCCTCGAGGGTGCGCTGCAGCAGGTCTTCGGTGACGGCGCCCAGCAGACCAGGCCGAACGACAGGCCCGACGTGCCCGTCCAGCCCAGCACCGTGCTGAGCCAGGCGATCGGTGAGGCACAGAAGGCCTACGACGACGCCCAGAAGGCACTGACGGCCAACCCGCCGGACTGGACGAAGTACGGCGAGGCACAGAAGGCGCTGAAGGCGGCCCTGGACAAGGTGAAGAACGCCTCGACGTCGGCGGCCACCCCGGCCCCGGCCTCGTCGGCGACTCCGAGCCCGACCTCCTCAGGGGGGCCGACCCCGGTTCCCTCGGGGACGGCGACTCCGTCGTCCTTGCCCTCCCCGTCGCCCTCTTCGAGCTCCTAGGAGGCAGCGCGCGGCTATTGAGTTCGCGTTCACCGCCAAAGCCGGGTAGTCTTCAGACACACCGACGCGGGGTGGAGCAGCTCGGTAGCTCGCTGGGCTCATAACCCAGAGGTCGCAGGTTCAAATCCTGTCCCCGCTACTAGATGAAGGCCCTGATCTCTCAGAGATCAGGGCCTTTCTCGTTGTGATCCCCCGCGTGCCCATTCAGATCTTTCGCCGTGCCCTCGCTGTGCCCTTCGGCGATCGGGCCCGGCCGTCCCGGAGCCGGCACGGCTCACTGCACCTCGGTGACCTCTTCGTCGCCGGGGCCAGCCCGTCACACAGGTGATTTGCTCTTGGCTTTGGGGTCCGGTAATCTTTAAACATACCGACGCGGGGTGGAGCAGCTCGGTAGCTCGCTGGGCTCATAACCCAGAGGTCGCAGGTTCAAATCCTGTCCCCGCTACTAGATGAAGGCCCTGATCTCTCAGAGATCAGGGCCTTTCTCGTTGTGATCCCCCGCGCTCCCGTCAGGTCCTTCGCCGCGCCTTTCCGCGCCTTCGGTGTGAATTACATGATTACACTTATACGGGTCGTCTCCCGATGAAGGGTGAACCATGATCGTCGAATACATCCGCTATCGCGTGCCCGAGGAGCTGTCAGCCGAGTTCGAGGCCGCCTACCGGCGCGCGGCCCCGCCGCTCGCGAACGCCCCCCAGTGCGTGGACTACGAGCTCACCCGGTGCGTCGAGGAAGCGGGCCGCTACATCCTCCGTATCACCTGGACCTCCGCCGAGGAGCACCTGCGGGGATTCAGGGAGGGGCCGGACTTCGCCGCCTTCTTCGCCGAGATCAGGCCCTACCTCTCCGCCATCGAGGAGATGCGGCACTACACGCCCACCGGCGTCAAGGGCCAGGGCTCGGCGGTGCCGACGCTCTACGACTGGGCGGGTGGGGCGGAGGCCCTCGAACGGCTCACCGAGGTCTTCTACGGTCACGTGAAGAAGGACGACCTCATCGGGCCGATCTTCGCGGGCATGGATCCCGGCCACCCTGCGTACGTGGCGATGTGGCTCGGCGAGGTGTTCGGCGGTCCCGACCGCTACACCCGTGAGCGCGGGGGCTATCCCCACATGCTCGCCCAGCACATCGGCAGGGGTATCACCGAACCACAGCGCCGCCGCTGGGTGAACCTGCTTCTGGACGCCGCGGACGAGATCGGGCTTCCCACCGACCCGGAGTTCCGGGCCGCGTTCCTCGGCTACATCGAGTGGGGGACCCGGCTGGCGCTGGCCAACTCCCAGCCTGGCGCGACCCCCGTCGCCAACGCCCCGGTGCCGCACTGGGGGTGGGGGGTCGCGCCGCCGTACGTGCCGGAGAGCTGAGCGTTCCGAGGCGACGAGCGTTCTGAGGGGCGAGCGGCTAGCGTGCAGGTGTGGCTGACATGTCAGGGCCGACCCTGCGCTGGCGGGTGCGCAGGGAGCTCCTCGTCGTCAAGATCGTCGTGGTGCTCGTGTTCGCGGTGCTCGCCGTACTGAACATGGACGACCCGCGCGGGACGATCCTGGCCGGCGTCGTGGCCCTGGTGGCCGCCGTCCTCGCCCTTCGCGACATCCTGGCCCCGGTACGGCTCACCGCCGACGGTGAAGGCCTTGTCGTGGTGCGGGGGTTTGTCGGTTCCGAGCGGGTGCCGTGGAGCGCGATCGAGCGGATCAGGGTGGACCGGCGGGCACGCTTCACCTCGCGCACTGAGTACCTGGAGATCGACACCGGTGAGGCGATCTTTCTCCTCAGCCGGTTCGACCTCGGTGTTCCGTGCCAGGAGGCGGCCGATGAGCTGCGTACGTTCAGGACCGGCTTCTGAGAGCACCGCTTTCCGACGGTGCCGGTCTCAGCGGAGGCCGGTCTTCAGGGGAGGGGGCAGGCTGTCAGGCTCTGACCCGGCGATGCCGTGCCTTGACTCTGGGACGGGGGCGGAGCAGCAGGAAAGTCTTGTGCAGTGACCAGCCGATGAGGAAGGTCCCGAAGACGCACTGCCCGAGACGCGTCCACACCGGCCCTTCGGCCACCGCGAACACCACCACGCCGATCCAGAGAACGCCGAAGACCCCCACGAGGGTCGTCGCGCCCCAATCCAGCCCCCGCCGCCACATGCCCTGAAGTCTTACAGATCTTGGTTCAAGGCCAGGTCAATGACGCGGAACGCCTCATCTGGGGAGGCTACGACTCGCGCCGGCACACCTGCGGACACGCGGTCCGCTTGTGGCTGTGGCCGTGGCCGTCGGGCTCTGTTCCAGACAGGTCAGCAACGCGGTCGCGGTGCGGGCGTCCAGCAGGATCTGGTTCACCTCGTCCTCGGTGACAGGGAGCTGGCCCTGCCGGGCGAGCTCCTCGGTGATGAAGGTCAAGGGGTCGGAACGGCCGGTGGTCCCTGCGGCGGCCGCCGCGGCCGCCGCGCGAGCGGCGGTGAGAAGACGCAGGTGCTGGGCGCGAAGCATGGCCTCGCGCATCCGTGCGTCCTCAAGGTCGCTCAACAGGGACCTGGCGACCCTGAGCAGATCACCTGGGTGATCGGCTTCCGCGTCGATGTGCGCGCGGATGTCGTCGAACTCTGAACGGGTCATGGTGCTCACCTCCACGGTGGAGTCAGAATCCTGACCCTCGTGCCTTGTTCGTATCGAGAGTCGATTGCGAACGGCTTGATAAGCGCTTGCGCAGTTCGACTGCCTACGAACGTTTGGGACGCGCAGGTGCTGGGGATGGTTGGCAAGTTGTCTCTGGGACGCGTGAGGCCTGGTAGTGTTCTTCTCGCAGGGCGGCGAACCGCAGAGGTCACAGAGTCTCAAGCACGGCGAACCGCCCAGTACCCCACCTTCTTGTTCAGACATTTCTATCCATGTCGTCTACGGACGATTGGACAGAAGCTGGATGTCAGAGTAAGTTGGAAGGGTTGCTCCGGAGACGGGGCAGTCGAGATCCTAGCGGGTCCGGCAGGTTCGGGTTGGCTGAAGCGAAAAGCGACAGTTTGACACGGACTAGGCGGATCTGATAAGATTGAAACACGGAAGTGTGCGCCCCGGAAGCTCCGACCGG